>NZ_CP160401.1:0-7774 GCF_040731245.1 Streptococcus sp. ZY19097 | reverse complement strand
CCTGTGGCTCAGAATAAGCCTGTAAGCTCTCCTGTGGCTCAGAATAAGCCTGTAAGCTCTCCTGTGGCTCAGAATAAGCCTGTAAGCTCTCCTGTGGCTCAGAATAAGCCGTTAATTCGCAAGCGTTTTGAAGATTAGGAGGTAGGCTATGAAGAAATATAGTTTATTTTTCGGTATCTGGTTGATTGGTTTTGCACTTGCTCCGTTAATTGCTATTTTGACAATGACCATTTTTTTAAGTTATCGATTCATTTTTCGGCATTTTTGGCGTAATGATGAATTATTGATAAAAATCTCTGTCATTATCGGACTTGTGGGGCTATTCTTAGGCTTTTTTGTAACTGGTGTTCCTCACATTATCCAAATGTTTTTGAAGGTCATTCGCTTAGTGGTTGAGTTCAATCTTGATAGCGATAGTAGCTCCTTATTATTTAGTTTTTGGTTTTTCTCCCTACTAGATTTTTGGGGCTGGTCTGTTTCTAGTTTTTCATTTGCTGGGCTAGTATATACTTCAAAAGACCACCGAGAAGTGATGATGAAGCGTGAAACGGACCGCCTTGCGGATCGTTTCACTGATGACTATACCCCAGATTACCTAGACGATAAGCACCAGCTGGTACTTGGGACAACGGGGGTAGGCAAGACGAGCTACATCAATCAAATGTCAAGAGTAACTGCTAGTCGGTCGGATAAGCAACCAGATGTTTTGATTATTTTAGATGGAAAAGGGGACACTGGAGAGTATGGGCTATTAGATAATGCTTCAAAAATTGCTGAAGAACTAGGTCGAGAATTAGTAATTCTGAATGGTACTAACAACCCAGATTTTGACGGTCGAACCTATAACCCCTTCATTGGTTGTAGTGTGACACAAGCAAAAGATTTGATGATGTCTTTGCTAGATGATGATACCGTAAAAAAATCAAGTGGTAGTGAACACTATAAAACAATGTTTGAAGCCTATCTGATTTCAGTTCTTGAGATTATGGAGTTGCTAGGGATTAAGTTCAGCTTTTCAAATATATTGGATTGCTTAAATTTTGAAATGATACAGGCTGATTTGTTGCACATGAAAGACGAGGAATTATCAAATGATGAGGCTACCCAATTCTCTATTTTGTTTTCAGAGATTGAGAAAAACTGGGAAGATTCCAAGGCTAGCGTCACTAAGTTAGAAATTTTTAGACGTGGTCGAGGGAAAGCAATTTTTGAGGGTGGAAGTAGTAAAAATTGGTTTAACGTTTCAAGCATCTATGATGATAACCAGATTTTACTTGTTCTGATTGATGAAATGAGTATGCCAGAATATAGCCAAGGGTTGGCTAAAATGGTTGTACAAGATGTCCGAAATTTCACGGCTTCACGCCTTAACGGAAAGCACAAAAGAGATAGGCAAGTTAGGCTTGTTCTAGATGAATTTTCAGCGTACGCAAGTAAAACCATGCTTGCTTTGTTGTCACGTGCTAGGAGTGCTGGCGTTACGGTGTATCTTTCAACCCAATCGATGGGCGACCTTTCGGCACTTGGAGAGGATTTTCAGCAAGCAGTTATTGAGAATATCAATCGTTTTGTAATTTTTCGCCAAAACAGTCCCAAATCGGCGGAAATGGTGGCGGACATTGTCGGAACAAGGCAGACAGTAACACAGACAGAACGAACCACGGGAGGACTTGGAACAGACGAAGCAAGTAACACACTAGCTAGGGAATATCTCATCAATCCAGATGAGATTAAAGTCTTGCCAGCTCAAACGGCGTTTTATGTTGCCAAAGATGAAAATAAGGTCTATAAGTTTGTAAATGATTGGTTCAGAGAAACAAATATCCCGAAAAAAAAACTCACTTTTTCAAAAGGAAATCGAATAGTTAAAGTGAAAGGGAAGTTTTGTTATGAATGAATTGATTGATAAAATGGCAGGATATTTAAATAATCACGTTAGTGAAATGATTGAAGCAGATAGGTTGTTAGAACAATTTCATGAGATGGTATTAGACAGGTTAGAGGATGACTACAATTTTTAGTAAGAATAATAGGCGATAATGAACGCCTATTTTATTTCGTTATTTGCCCATCTGTCCACGTCTTGTAAGAACCATTCAATAATTTGGTTTTTGGTTGTACTGTACACATCATCACGGGAATCAAACTTATATACTAATGGAGATTTTTGTCTAAATCGATAAGATACAATATCTAACATTTGTTTCGTTTCAGCTGGAGCTTCTATGTATCTATAATCGACCCGTTGAATATGCCATAGGTCTAAAAACATTGAGTAATATTGTTTTAGAACTTGGTCAAATCCTTCTACAAGAGATAAAGCATTGGCATAGTATATAGTGTCTTTCTTTTTTTGTTCTTGATATAAAGCTGACTCTTTGAACTTGTTTACTTGTAGATACATGATTTCATTGTACATTTTTTCTTGGTCATCTACTTTCCATTCATCGTGCTTACTCAATATGAATTTATTGAATTTATCAGATAGAATAAGATTTCGATATTGATAAAAGTTTAATTTTGTCCTTTTTCCTCTTTGTGTAGGAGCTATATCTTTTATCATTTCGTTTAATCTATTTCGGTTTGAATTATTATCAAGTTCAAAAGGAATACCAAAGGTTTCTGTTAAAAATTCCCTCAACTGTGACGAAGTAACAGAAAAAGATGATTGAAAAACTTTTTCTAGTTGATGTGGCTTAAAAAATAACTCCCAAGGCTCTCTTGAGGGGTCATTATATAATTCTAAGTAATTATTAGGGCTTAATACCCTAATATCTCTGCTTACAATACTACTCAAATCAAATGTAAGTTCCATAAAATTTCCAATCTGGTTAGTTTTTATTATATTTTATAGCCAAAACCGCTGTAAATCAAGGGTTTTAAGTTTTAATTTTTTGTTTCTCGGTTAGTTTTTTGAGTTCGGTTATACTACAATAGTAGTATCAAAAAAAGAAAGACAGGTCTATAACCTGTAGGTATTTAACCATGACGACAACTGTCAAAATTAACTCTTCAAGCATTGCAAAACTTAAATCAGCAATCAGTTCTACTGATATCAATGCTAAGAAAAAATTAATTGCTGAAGTTTTTGTATTAGCCTATGGCTATGAAAAAGTATCAAAAACTACTTTTGAAGATTGGGATATTGATGAAGCTATCAAAATTATTGAGGCTCAAGGCGTAATTGTTCAAGAACAATTAAAACTATTTTTCCCCAAAATTGATAGTGACAAGAAGTTGCTAGCACACGTGATTAGTAAAAATATTGAGCAACTAGCTGATGATATTTCAAAATAGTTAAGTAGGGAAGCCTTGCTTCTCTACTTAACCATTTCTTTCCTGAAAATTTATCTTTTTCGGAAAGTTTTAGAAGTAAAAGAAATCTCTTAAATCGTTGATTTTAAAGGAGTTTTTGCGATATAGTACCCATTCTTTTTGTCGAAACAACCTCAGAAACGCTCTCTCAGCATAAAAATTCGTAGTTTAGTACCATTTTTACATATAAGACGGCATAAAAAAAACGGCGGATCAGCTCACGCTGAACCCCGTTTTAGTTGATTGCCTTTGCTATATTTTTAGCTATCCGTTCAATTACTGGGACAGTAACACTATTTCCAGCTTGCTTGTAGAGACGACCGTTACTTTGCTCAGGAAGTTTGTAGTCTTTAGGAAAACCTTGGACATTGAAACACTCACGAGGTGTTAGTTTACGGATTTCCTTGCTATTAGTTAGAATTAGCGGGACATTGTGCCCACCTGTTCCCATATTGGCGGTAAGAGTTGGTACAAGATTACTTTTATTTTCACGAACGTAGACCCTACGCCACTGATAGGTGGTATCGCTTTTTGTCATGTTTTCTTTTAGTTCATCAAAAAACTTATTTTTCTCAGCGGTATAGTAAAATTTGTCATCGACTTTGCTATCAAAGTCTATAACATCTTTGATACTTGTTTCAAGTGGTATTGATTTAGGCAAATCAAAATCAGCGTAGTCCTCTTTGTCTCTAAACGCTACAATGTAGATACGTTCACGATTTTGGGGGATATTTCCATAGTCAGCAGCGTTCATGACTTGAAAAAGGTATTTGTAACCTAGCTTATCTAGTTCTGAGCAAATAACTCTGAAAGTATTTCCATTATCATGTGAAACTAGATTTTTTACGTTCTCAAAAAAAGCGATACGAGGTTTTTTAGCTTTTAAAATTCGGACGAGTTCAAAAAATAGGTTTCCTCTTCCTTGCTCGTCATTAAAGCCTTGACGGTATCCAGCAATAGAAAAGGCTTGGCAAGGGAAACCTGCCAGCATAACATCAAAGTTTGGAATATCTTCGGCTGGTACGGTATTTATATCTCGTCGGTCAACTGTGACATCAAAATTAAGTTCAAAGGTATCAGCAGCGTAGTTATCAAACTCGTTGGCGTATATTGTTTTGAATCCTGCTTTTTCAAAACCGAGGTCAATACCTCCGACGCCTGCGAAAAAAGAAGCGACTGTAAGCATGTTATTTCTCCTTAAAATCAATAAGTCGATTATACAAAAAAAAGCGGCGTGCCGCAATATTTTGAATTGATGAAAGAGGATAAAACAACCCCCCTTTCCGTTTAACGTCGATTATCTTCGATGATCCGACATCGTCGGATATCAAAGATAATATCAGGTTTTAGTCCCTTGTCTTCGACAAAAAGCTTTTGTAGGCTGACATGGGGACGGCGACCCATATCTTTTTGGTCTTGAATTGTTTGTTTGCTATTGGCTGGGTATTTTCCTAGCTGCTCTGAATTGGTTTTCAGGTCATAGACATATAGCTGATTGTTATCGAGATTAAATCTCAAGAATACAAGATTATCAAAAACGGTTTTTGGACCGAATGAAGATAAATCTCCGTCAAATTTTGAAGTGGCTTTGAATTCGATTTTAGCATTTGTTTCGGGGTCTGTTGCGTCCCCGACTTCGTTACCTCTATTCCAAAGGTAACCTAAACAATAACATCCCATAGGCTCACTGATAGCATCAGGCATGTTTATCCCTCGTGAGCTTGTGCTCTTTATATAGGTGTTCAGGTCTTTCCATTTGAAATAAGCGTCGCAAGTTTCATTTATCCGTGCGTCATCGATTTCAATATAACCAAATTTTTTATAAACCAATGTTATACCTTGGGTTGTTTTATCCCCATGATATTTTAACAAAAAAAGCCCGACGTATGTGGGCTTTTAGGAGATTTATGAAAAAGAAAAGTTTTAGGATTGACTATATTATAAAAAAGGCCGCTTAATAAAGTCTTAATCTATTTCCAAAATTGCCACCAAAATTTTTTTTGAGAATATTCCAGTAATTTTGTGTCTTTGTTGTAGATGATTTTTTGAAGATTTACAATTTGTTCATCTTTTCGGTCTAGTTGCTCAATTAAAGCTTTGTATAGCTCGTCATCTATACGAGTGCTATTGTCTGCTATACGCTCGCTAGCATGGTCTTGAGCTGACTCATCGGGTTCGTTTTCGAGGAGCGTTTTATCTAGTATATAGGCTGTAATGCTTTTATTATCAGCTTTTGCTAATTCAGCAAGACGCTCCTTTTGCTCTTTTTCTAGTCTGATGTTTAATTGTACTGTCATTGTCTAGCTATACGCTTTCTATAATGGATTCTATACGGGAGCTATACAAAATTCTATACAAGCTATACCGATTCTATATAGCTTATTTTAACATTTTTTATCTATTCATGCGTTTTACTCGCAAAAAAATCTGTCGATCCATTTTCAATGGAGACAGATTTTACATGATTTTCTTACTTGGTGATGTGTTGCATTTTCTTTTTTAGAATGCTATTATAAAAGCAACAAAAAAAGCCGTAACTGTTTCGTTAGGAATTGGCGTTCCTAACGAAACATCAAAGCGATACAAGCTCCTACCCAAGTATCGATTGACTGTTACAACTAATTCATTTACTCATTGAGTAAGTTAATTTTAACAGTCAATTCTGAGAAAGTCAAGTAGAGAGTAATCGTTTTGAAACGCTTACTCTCTTTTTGTTGTCTTTGTCCTGTTTAACAGGACAAAGATGTCCTTGACAAAAATTGAAAAGACTTGCTTCCTGATCTGCTACGCAGAATAGAAAGCTACGCTATTTCAATTTTTCTCGGCGGAGAATTTGTTAAGGGCTAGCATGAATAGAAAATTTGAGATGACACACTCCAGGCGTGAAAGACCGCTGACAAAAGTGTCCGCACCTCGTGACGGGTTAATAAGCGAGAGGGCGAAAGTGGGTAGAAGTGAGGTGCTAGACCCCCAAAACGTTCCCCCTAAAGGAACACAGCTAAGTCTGAAAAGATATGCTGAAACGACACCAAGAGTTGGCTCATAGCGACATGATGAGGACACGTGCAGAAACTCGAAAGAGGAGCTTGTAGGGCATGGAGACGCAAGTAGAAAGCACGTTCAAGGCTTGAAATAGCTTTGAAGTTTTAACCCCCAAATAATGCGACCGACGGTAACCGACGGGTTGGATTTTGGGCAGACTGTTTGGCACTATCCACGTCTAACGTGTGATTTTTGCTCCCCTGTTCTTAGGGGGCAGTCTGCCCATTTTAGCTCCCTCTGGCTCTCTCAAGGTTGGCATTGGGGGACGAGGTTGTCAATAATAAATAACGTTTTTTTGAAAGAAATATCTAGGAATTTTTGGATAATGGCTTATTATTAGTAAACGCCCGCCGAGCCTTATCCCGCCTGTTTGGTCTCAGAAGCAAGTTCCGAGACCAAACAGGCTAATGCAGATAATAACAGAGTTATATTCTACATTGATAAGCTCGGCGGGCGAAAGTAAATTTTGTAATAGAAAGATTTTAGAAATATGGTAAAAAAAGGATTGCAGTTAAGTTCTAGGGACTTGATGATTTTGAAAATTTTGTATCGATTGCCTTGGGCTTTTGATTGGCACATTGCGGTATTGATTGGGGAGCCAGTTAAGTATGTTAGAGGTCGGTTAAATCAGTTAGTTATAGGTGGTTTAGTTGAGCGGAAAAAGTTGCTTGCTGATAAAGATGTCTTGAATTATTTGACAGCTGAGGGGTGCAGGGTTCTTGATTTTGAAGTGAAGAAGAAACGAGTTCCCAAAGTTGCGAGATTTGAACATGATTTTGGGGTCATTGATTCATATATTTGGCTAGCGATTAAGGGAGTTCCATTTGGTGCGATTATTTCAGAAAAAGCTATGAACTCAGCTATTGAAATGAAAAAGGTTAATGATAAGTGGTTTCGTGTAGGTCGTGACATTCATTTACCAGACGGTTATATTTTAGGCAGTCAGAAATATGTTGCTTTAGAATTTGAGCGGACTAAGAAAAATAAAACGAGTAGTAAGCAGATGATTTCTAATGTGCAGACTAATTCTAGACGATTTCACATTCAATATTGGTTTGTAGCTTTGGATTCGATTGCTGAGGAGTTGAAAAAGACTAGCTTTTATAGAGATGGCTCTTTGAAAATCATCAAGATTGAGGATATTAGAAGAGACTTAGATTCTTATGTAGAGGGGCTTCCAACGGTTTTGAGTGAAAAAAGTGGTATTAAGCCTAAAATTCTCTTTTCAGAGCTACTTGAAGCCGTTCCAGTTGCGAAACTCCCTCTTATTGGGCTTAAAAATAGCTTTGTAAGCTCTCCTGTGGCTCAGAATAAGCCTGTAAGCTCTCCTGTGGCTCAGAATAAGCCTGTAAGATCTCCTGTGGCTCAGAATAAGCCTGTAAGCTCTCCTGTGGCTCAGAATAAGCCTGTAAGCTCT